>NZ_CP034856.1 GCF_005082585.1 Buchnera aphidicola (Sitobion avenae)
TTTGTTGTATAAATTTATTTTAATTAAATAAAACATTTTATTTATTTTTAGTTGAGAAGATTTTTATGAATTCTAAAGTTATTATTTTCGATACAACTCTTCGTGATGGAGAGCAAGCATTACAAGCGAGTCTAAGTGTTAAAGAAAAATTACAAATTGCATTATCTCTAGAAAAATCCGGAGTTGACATTATGGAAATAGGATTCCCCATTTCGTCACCTGGAGATTTTAAATCAATTCAAACCATATCTAAAAAAATTAAAAATAGTCGAATATGTAGTTTAGCTCGATGTGTAGAAAAAGATATTGATGCAGCTGGAGAAGCTATGTCTGGATCTGACGCTTTTCGAATTCATATTTTTTTAGCAACATCAACACTTCATATGGAATCTAAATTAAAAAAAAATTTCAATGAAATAATAGATATGGCTATATTTTCAGTAAAAAAAGCCTTACGTTATACTGATGATATTGAGTTTTCTTGCGAAGATGCAAGTAGAACCACAATGGATAATTTATGTCGTATTGTAGAAAAATTAATAAAATCAGGAGTAAAAACAATTAATATACCTGATACTGTAGGATATTCAATACCTAATGAATTATCTTCTATTATTAAAAATTTATTTGAACGAGTACCTAATATTCATAAATCTATAATTTCTGTACATTGTCATGACGACTTAGGTATGGCTGTAGGAAACTCAATATCAGCTATACAAGCAGGTGCTCGACAAATAGAAGGTACTATCAATGGGATTGGTGAAAGGGCAGGGAATACAGCTCTAGAAGAAGTTATTATGGCTATAAAAGTTAGAGAAGATCTATTAGGTGTTTCAACTAATATAAATTACAAAGAAATTTATCGTACAAGTCAAATTGTTAGTCGAATATGCAACATGCCAATTCCATCTAATAAAGCTATAGTAGGAAGTAACGCATTTGCACATTCTTCAGGTATTCATCAAGATGGTGTTCTAAAAAATAGAAAAAATTATGAAATTATTGAACCTAGTAGTATTGGTTTAAAAGAAGTCAAACTTAATTTAACTTCTCGTTCAGGAAGAGCAGCAGTAAAATATTATATGGATCAAATGGGTTATGATAAAACCGATTATAATATAGATAAACTATATACTGATTTTTTAAAATTAGCAGATAAAAAAGGTCAAGTTTTTGATTATGATTTAGAATCATTAGCATTTATTAATAATAAACAAGATCATTTGGAATATTTTTGTTTGAAATTTTTTAGCGTGCAATCCATTTCTAATGGTTTATCTACTGCTTCAGTTAAATTATTATGTGGTAAAAAAATACACACAGAATCATCTACTACGAGTAATGGACCAGTTGATGCAATTTATCAAGCATTGAATAGAATTACATGCTTTCCAATAATTTTGCAGAAATTTCAACTTGTCGCAAAAGGTAAGGGTAAAGATGCATTAGGTCAAGTAGATATTCTAGTTGAACATGAAAAACGGGAATTTCATGGCGTAGGTTTAGCAACTGATATAATTGAATCCTCAGCTCAAGCAATGATTAATGTATTGAATAATATATGGAAAGCAAAACAAGTAAATAAACAATTGAAAATTTTGAAAAAATTTAAAAAAAATTAGTATTTTACTATAAGAAAAAATAATTTTTTAATTCTTATTTTATGGAGAATTTTTTATGAAAAAAAATTATCGTATTGCCGTTTTACCTGGTGATGGTATAGGTCCTGAAGTTATGCGAGAAGCATATAAAATTTTAAATATATTGAAAAAAAAATTTTCATTATGTTTAGAAATTCAAGAATTTAATATCGGGGGTGTTGCTATTGATCGAGAAGGTGTTGCTTTGCCAAAAACTACATTATCAGGATGTGAAAATTCTGATGCTATTTTATTTGGTTCAGTAGGAGGATCTAAATGGGATAAACTTCCAATAGAAAAACGTCCTGAAAGAGCTTCTTTATTACCTTTAAGAAAACATTTTAATCTTTTTTCTAATTTAAGACCTGCTAAAATATATCCAGACTTAAAATCTTTATCTCCTCTTCGATCCAGCATTTTAAATAATGGTTTTGATATTTTATGTGTTAGAGAATTAACAGGAGGGATTTATTTCGGGAAACCTAAGGGTTATATTTGCGAGAATAATATTAAATATGCCTTTGATACAGAAATTTATCATGAGTATGAAATTATTCGCATTGCTCATTTAGCTTTTAAATTAGCACGTTCCAGAAAAAATAAAGTTTGTTCTATAGATAAATCAAACGTTTTACAAAGTTCTGTTTTATGGAGAGAAGTAGTGCAAGATGTTTCCAGGGAATATCCTGATGTTAATCTCTCTCATTTATATATTGATAATGCTACTATGCAGATTATTAAGAATCCTAGTCAATTTGACGTATTATTATGTTCTAATCTTTTTGGAGATATTATTTCTGATGAATGTGCTGTGATTACCGGTTCTATTGGATTATTACCATCAGCAAGTTTAAATGAAAAAAATTTTGGTTTATATGAACCCGCAGGGGGGTCTGCGCCTGATATTAAGGGTAAAAATATTGCTAATCCTATTGCTCAAATTCTTTCACTTTCCATGTTATTTAGATATGGTATGAAATTAAATGAAATAGCAGATAAAATTGATAATGCTGTAAATTGTGCGTTAAAAAAGGGTTATAGGACTCTAGATATATCCAATAATAATCATTTTCTAAAAACAAATGAAATGGGTGATGTTATTGCTAATTGTTTAATTAATGGTGAATAAAAATGAAAAAAACGTTATATGATAAAATATATGATTCACATATTGTTTATAAAGAAAAAAATAATACATCGCTTTTATATATAGATTTACATTTATTACATGAAGTTACATCACCTCAAGCTTTTGATTCATTACGAGATAAAAAACGTACAGTTAGACAACCTAAAAAAACTTTTGCAACTATGGATCATAACGTTTCTACTCAAAGTAAAGATATTAATGCATCTGGTTCTATGGCAAAAATACAGATGGAACAATTAATAAAAAATTGCCATGAATTTAATATATCATTATATGATATAAAAAATCCTAATCAAGGGATAGTGCATGTTATTGGTCCTGAAAAGGGTATGACTTTACCAGGTATGACCATTGTATGCGGTGATTCTCATACGTCTACTCATGGTGCTTTTGGTGCATTATCTTTTGGTATTGGTACTTCAGAAGTAGAACATGTTCTTGCTACACAGACATTAAAACAACAACGTTTTAAAAATATGAAAATAGAAATTACAGGAGAAAAGCAAAAATATATTACTGCTAAAGATATAATCTTGTTTATTATTGGGAAATTAGGATCATCAGGAGCTACGGGGTATATAATTGAATTTTGCGGAGATGTAATTAAAAAAATGAGTATGGAAGAAAGAATGACAATTTGTAATATGGCAATTGAAATAGGGGCTAAATCAGGATTAATAGCACCAGATCAAATTACATATTCGTATTTAAAAAATAAAATATATTCTCCGTCTGGTATTTTTTGGGAAAAATCCTTAGTGTTTTGGGAAAAATTAAAATCTGATGAAGATGCTTTTTTTGATAAGGTTGTCAATATAAATATATCTAATCTTTCCCCACAAATCACTTGGGGGACTAATCCTGATCAGGTGATTGCTATTGATGAAAAAATACCTGATTTTAATGTTTTAAAAAACTCAATTAAGAGAGATTTAGCAAAATCTGCTTGTAAATATATGGGTTTAAAAACTGGGACTTATCTAACTGACGTTTTTATTGATAAAGTTTTTATTGGTTCTTGCACTAATGGGAGGATAGAAGATTTAAGGGCAGCATCTAAGGTGATTAGAAATAAAAAAATTTCAAGTAATGTTAAAGCTATTGTTGTTCCAGGTTCAGGTTCTGTAAAAAGAGATGCTGAAAATGAAGGGTTAGATAAAATTTTTATTAATGCAGGATTCGAATGGCGTTTACCTGGCTGTTCTATGTGTTTGGGAATGAACAAAGATAGATTAAATGATGGTGAACGCTGTGCTTCTACCAGTAATCGGAATTTTGAGGGGCGGCAGGGTAGGGGGGGGCGAACACATTTGGTAAGTCCGGTAATGGCGGCTGCAGCAGCAATATATGGTAGATTTTTTGATGTTAGAAATTTAGATGATAGTGAGAGTAATTAAAATGTTAAAATTTACTTTTCATGCTGGTATTGTTGTTCCCTTAGATATATCTAATATAGATACTGATATTATCATTCCTAAACAATTTTTAAAGAGAGTAAATAAAATTGGTTTTGGTAAATATTTATTTCATGATTGGCGTTTCATTGATAAAAATCAGTTAGTTAAAAATAGGGACTTTATTTTAAATAAAAAAATTTATCAGAAAGCAAGTATTTTATTAACCCGAGAGAATTTTGGATGTGGTTCATCTAGAGAGCATGCTGTTTGGTCATTATGGGATTATGGATTTAGAGTAATAGTTGCTCCTAGTTTTGCTGATATTTTTTATAGTAATAGTTTTAATAATAAACTTCTTTTAATTACATTAAGTGAAGATAAAATCAATTTCCTCTTTGATTTTGTTAAAACTAATATAGGTGCTGAATTTAATATTAGTTTAGTTAATAAGACTCTTGTTTTTAATAAAACAGTTTTTGATTTTGAATTAGATGACTTTTATTGTTCTTTTTTATTAAATAATTTAGATCACATTGATTTAACTATGAATCATTTATCAGATATAAATATTTATGAAGAGAGTATACCTGATTTTCTTGTAAATAGAAGAGCGTTAGGATCTTAGAATTAAAATTTAAAAAAAATAGCGAAATTTTTTTTAATAAAAATTTCGCTATTTTTTTTAACGGGGGTCAGAATATGTTTTATTTATTTTTTTATATAAGTTTTAAACAATGTTATTTTGCATCTATAATATAAGAAGCATCTATTAAAAAAAACAATATGCATTTATTAAAAATTTTGTAAAAAAAATATATTTTTTCAATGTTTTTTTGGGTAATTGGGACAGAGAAAAATTTTTTTTAGAAAAAAAAGAAGAAAATGGGATTTTTTATAAATTTTAAAAAAAAGGAGGGTCTGCGAGAAAACGCATATTTTTTAAAAAAAATGAATTTAAAAAGTTTTAATTATCAGGATATGTATTTGTAGCTATTTTCCTTAAATAATAATAACTAATATTAACTTGCTTTTTTAACCCGTTAGGACCTAGCTTTGTTAATTCACTAATAGAATATTTTGCTACTAAGGCACGCAGAATTGTTTGTCTAGCTTCTTTTTCATCTAATGAAATCAACCGTTGTGCGTTTTTTTTCTTTTTGTAAAAAGCATGTTTAGAAACTCTATATTTAAAAATATTTTTTATCTGAGCATCTTTAGAACGTCTTTTAGCATCAGTCATAGTTATTGGTTTCAAACCTTTACTAATAAGATTTTTATTTATCCATCCTAATTGTTGTTTCTTGGCATTCATTAATTTTTTTTCAGAAACACCAAAAAGTGTGAAAAATAATGGAGTAAGAGTAATTACCTTGGGCATATAATTGCCTAATATTTTATCCCAAGTTTTTTTGCAGGTAACAAAACCCATAGGTTCCATAAAATTAGTAATTAGTCGAGAAGCTCGGGTAATAGATTTATTACCTGCTTTAGATAAAGTAGATAAACCACATTCATCAGATAATTGTTCAACAGATGCTTGAACTAAATCAGAAGAAATATTGAAATGATAAAGCATTGCTAAAACCATAGCTCTCATAGCGCAAGCGCGATGTTCATTTAGTCTTCTATATCTTTTTATGGGAAATCCTATTCTTATATTTTTAACTTGTAAAATATAATTCAGTTCACATCGAGCGACATCTATTTCTGATGCTCTTTGCATGGCATAACAAATAAAAGAAGGTCTGCGTTTATTGTTCTTAGGTGGTGTGAAAAAGGGATTACGGTTATGTATATAACATTTTCTTGATATCATAAAATAATACTTAAATTAGTAGATGAGTGTTTTCCATACATTTATAAATATAAAGTTAATATTTTATTTATATTTTTATTTATATTTTTATTATTAGAATTTTTCTATATTTGAGAATATATACTTTACTTTTATTTTTTTTTATGAATAAAATATAATTTATAAAAAGAAAAAACATTCTTAACATAAATTTTAACTATTTTCAATGATAACTTATTAAAAATTTCAAAAAATTCTAATCTTTTATATTAGATCTAATTATATTTAGTTTTAAAAACTATCTGGGGGAAAAATGGAAAGAATTATTGAAAAAAGTATATATGCTTCTCGTTGGTTAATGTTTCCTGTATATGTAGGTTTATCATTTGGATTTATACTGCTAACGTTAAAATTTTTTCAACAAATTTTATTTATTATGCCAGATATTGTAGCAATGTCTGAATCTGGTTTAGTTCTGGTAGTTTTATCATTGATCGATATTGCTTTAGTAGGTGGTTTATTAGTAATGGTGATGTTTTCTGGATACGAGAACTTTATTTCTAAAATGGATATACAAGACAATAAAAAAAGATTAGGATGGATGGGTACTATGGATGTCAATTCAATCAAGAATAAAGTCGCATCATCAATAGTCGCAATATCTTCTGTTCATTTATTACGTCTTTTTATGGAAGCAGAAAAAATACTAGATAATAAAATTATGCTGTGTGTTATAATTCATTTAACTTTTGTATTATCTGCTTTTGGAATGGCATATATTGATAAAATGAGCAAAAAAAAGCATATTCTTCATTAGGTGTTTTTTAAAAATACAGAGAAATTACAAATCTTTTGTATTGATGTCATTTTTGTAAATAAAATATACACTGTATATATCTAGAATGTCATTTATCAAAAATTCTTCTTTTAAAAAAATATTTTACTTAATCAAGTGTATTTAGTGCCTAGAAAAAATTATATATATAATCCTAAACCATTTTTTAATCCATCTAAAAATGAGAAAAAAAGATCTGCATTTATTTGTTATGCAATGAAAAAAGCATTAGAAATAGACGTTTCTAAAAGTAATTTAACGTATACTTTGTTGCCTATAGATCCTAAAACTGGTAATGTTTTAACACGCTTCAGACGATTAAATAAACATAGAGCATGTGCTATGAGAGCTATAGTACCTGCCATGTTATATTATTTTAATATTAACTCTAAACTAGTCGAAGCTTCTATTGAAAAATTAGCAGATGAATGTGGATTATCTACTTTTTCAGACTCAGGGAATAAATCTATTACTCGTGCGTCACGCTTAATAAGTGAATTTTTAGAACCAATGGGTTTTATAAAATGTCAAAAAATAAAAAGCAAATCAATCAGTAATTATATACCTAAAAAAATTCTTTTGACACCTATGTTTTTTATGTTATGCAATATTCCCCAATCAAAAATAGATAATTATTTGTTTAAAAAAATGAAATCACCAGAAAGATTGAAAAGGGGAGAAAAAACGATATTTTTTTCTTTTTCAGATGTAAAAATTATGTCCCGTTTAGATGAAAAATCAGTTAGAAAAAAAATTTTAAACGCCTTAATTAGTTATTATACAGCTAGTGAATTAACAAAAATAGGTCCTAAGGGTCTTAAAAAAAAGATAGATATTGAATATAATAATTTATGCAAGTTATATAAAAAAATCATAAAATAAATTTATACAACAAA
>NZ_CP034857.1 GCF_005082585.1 Buchnera aphidicola (Sitobion avenae)
AGCAGGTGCTGGTGTTGTCTTTAATTCAATTGCTAAAGATGAAGTAAAAGAAAGTTTAAATAAAGCAAAAGCAGTAATAAATGCTATAAAAAAAGCACATGTATAAGAGGGTCTCTTTAAACAATGGCAAACATTTTACTTTTAGATAATATAGATTCGTTTACTTATAATCTTGTAGAACAACTGAGAAATCAAAAAAATAATGTTTTAATTTATCGTAATACAGTAGATATTAAAATAATTTTAAATTCACTTAAAAAACTAAAAAATCCTATCTTAATGTTATCGCCTGGTCCTAGTTCCCCTAAAAATGCAGGATGTATGTTAGATTTAATAAAAAAAGTTAAGGGTCGTGTGCCCATAATAGGCATTTGTTTAGGCCATCAGGCAATAGTAGAAGCTTATGGTGGCATTATTGGCTATGCAGGTGAAATAATCCATGGTAAGGCATCATTAATCAATCATGACGGTTTAGAGATGTTTAGAGATATACCTCAGCCATTACCTGTTGCTCGATATCATTCATTAATCTGTAATAAAATCCCAAAAAGTTTTATAATTAATTCCTATTTTGAAAAAATGATTATGTCTGTAAGAAATAATTTAGATCGTGTATGTGGTTTTCAATTTCACCCGGAATCTATTTTGACAACTTGTGGAGATCAAATATTAGAAAAAATTATCAATTGGGCGTCTTTAAAATATATTACGAAAAATAAATAATGAAAAAAATAAAAAAAAAATACATTACTAGACATGTCATTATTTAAATCACCAATATCTATTTTTCAAAAAGATGAATACTCACATACTATAGAAATTTATGATTCAATTCCCAAATATGTTTGGAATCAAAAAAAAAATATTCATAATACATCTAATGCTATTATAATAAGAAAAGCTAAAATACGAGGAAAAAAATTTTTAATAAAAATAAAACCTGCAATTATTGAAAAAAAAAGTTTTAAAACTATATTAATATATCCTGGAGCTAGAGAAGAAATTGTAGAAGATGCATTAAGAAAAATTGCAGCTCATGGGGGGGGCGAAATAATTCACGGAAAAGCGGGCGTGACTTTTACCCTATATGAACTACAAAGAGAATTAATAAGAACTGGTCATGGTTATAACTTAAATGAAATAAAAGAATCTATTGAAGTTTGTAGAGGTTCTACACTTGAATACATGACAAAAGATAAAAAAATATTTATTAGCAGTAGTTTTTTTCCACTAATAGGATTTACAAAAAAAAATATAAATAAAAAAAACAACTTGAAATGTTTTGTTCAATTCAACCCCTTAGTTAATCAATCAATCTTAAATTATTCTTTTAAACTATATAATTATACCACATGTATGAATATTCATTCACCCTTTGCTCGATACATGTATAAAAGAATGAGCCATTATTGGATACAAGCCCACCCCAAATCACCTTATACACCCTCTCTGATAAGTTTTTTAAACTATAGTCCTCGAGATTTAAGTAATCGCATGTCTGAAAATATACGAGCTATGAAAAATACTCTTCAATTACTCATAAAAAAAAAATAATTAATAACTACGAAAAAATAGAAATAAAAATAGGACAAAGAATTATAGATATAAAATATAAAATATTCCCGCATAAAGATTTTATCAACCAAACAATTTTGAAAAATACAAAAAAAATTAAATGAAAAAATAAAACATGAAAATGTTTTTATAAAAAGTTATCCACAGTTTCTGTGTATAAGTTTATGAAAAAATTATAGTAATTTTTAACATTTTAATTAAAAATTTTATGTAACATATTGTTTTTTATTCAAAATTTTTTTTTTAAGTTCATAAACTACATGTGAATAACATGTTCATAAGTCTGGGGATAAGTTTTGTATATACATGTTTAGAACATGTTTGGATATATGGGAATGCTGCACAGCAAAAAACAAAAAAATCATTAAAAAACAATCAATTAATTAAAATTTTACCCTCCCTATCCTTTAAAAAGAAAAAACAAATATATATATATATATATATAGTCTTTAATTGTTATTATTCTTTTATATTAAATTACGTATTAGTATCATTTTATTTAACATATATATTAAGTACTTAAATATATTATTATACACTTTTTTTAAAAAAAAAAAAATAAAAATGATAATCTTGATTTAATTCGATAAATTAGTTATTATAAAAGAAAATTAAACAAAAATTTTTTTGATGAAAAAGAGATTTAAATTAATGGAAAAAAGCCAATATGAAATTGAAATTATTCAAAAAAAGGCTAATTATCACCCTGACCCTACAATGATTTTTAATCATCTTTGTGGATCTAGATCAGCAACATTATTACTTGAAACAGCAGAAATTAATAAAAAAAATGATTTAGAAAGTATTATGATTATTGACAGTGCAATACGTGTTTCAGCAATCAAAAATTCAGTCTACATAACTGCACTATCTAGTAATGGATTACAAATTTTATCTGTTTTAAAAAAAAATCTTTTTAATAAGATAAAAATCTTTGACAAAGATGAAACTATTAATTTAATTTTCCCCCCTATAGAAAAAAATATTGATGAAGATAAAAAAATTTTTTCATTATCAGTTTTTGATGCATTCAGATTCATTTTTCGTATTTTCAAAAATACAAAAAAAATCAGTAAAGCAATATTTTTTGGTGGATTATTTTCCTATGATCTTATTTCAAATTTTGAACTTTTACCTAACTTAAAGAAGAAACAAAAATGTCCAGATTTTTGTTTTTATTTAGCAGAAACATTACTTGTTTTAGATCATCAAAAAAAAACATGCTTAATTCAAAGTAGCTTATTTAGTAAAAATCCCCAAGAAATAAAAAGAATTCAAAAAAGAACTATAGAAATAGAAGATAAACTTAAAGAAAAATTAAATTTTATTCCCCAAAATAAAATCCCATTAAAAGTTGATTTAACTTCAAATATGACGGATTTTCAGTATTCTTCTATAATAAAAAAATTGCAAAAATTAATTCAAAAAGGGGAAATTTTTCAAGTTGTACCCTCTCGTAAATTTTTCTTACCTTGTAATAATTCATTATCAGCTTATCAGGAATTAAAAAAAAGCAACCCCAGCCCTTATATGTTTTTCATGCAAGATAAAGATTTCATTTTATTTGGAGCTTCCCCAGAAAGTTCTCTAAAATATGATGATAAGAGCAGACAAATAGAACTATATCCTATAGCTGGTACTAGACCTAGGGGAAGAAATAAAGATGGCACATTAAATCTAGATTTAGACAGTAGAATAGAACTTGAGATGAGAACTAATCATAAAGAACTTGCTGAGCATTTAATGTTAGTAGATTTAGCACGAAATGATCTTGCACGCATTTGTGAACCTGGTTCTCGATATGTTTCAGATTTAGTTAAAGTCGATAAATATTCCCATGTAATGCATTTGGTTTCTAGAGTAGTAGGGACATTAAAATCTGGATTGGATGCTCTTCATGCATATTCCTCTTGTATGAACATGGGCACGTTAACAGGGGCACCCAAGGTTCGCGCAATGCAATTAATTGCTGAATATGAAAAAGAAGATAGAGGTAGCTATGGGGGTGCCATAGGTTATTTTACTGATTCAGGAAATTTAGATACCTGCATAACAATACGTTCAGCTTATGTAGAAAATGGTATTGCAACAATTCA